>NZ_CP133113.1 GCF_033001325.1 Rhodopseudomonas sp. BAL398 | reverse complement strand
GCGCATTAGATCAGCCGTGGTGAAGCTCGTCCCGCTGGCTTTCAGGCCGAGCCCGGCGAAACTTTCGAAGATGATCCGGGCGAGGTTGTTCCAGTTGCCGATGATGTAGGCGAAGACGCCGACGAACAGCGTCTTCTTCACCAGGCGGGCCATGATGTCGTCGTCGGCGCCCCACGACCAGAACAGCGCGGCGAGCGTCACGTCGATGACGATCAGGGTGGTGGCAATGAAGGCGACTTCGCCGCTGAGCAACCCGAATCCGCTGTCGATGTAGCGGGTGAAGACCTCAAGGAAATGGTCGATGACGCCGGTGCCGCCCATGATGTTATCTCGCCTCGTCGAGCTGCGGCGGCGCGATCGGTGCGGCGGGTTCCAAGGCCGGCTGATCGGTGCGATCCCATTGGGGAGCGGCGCTGTCTCGCGGCGCTGGCGGCATGTCCGGCAGTCGCTCGGCAGGTCGCGCGCCAGGGGCGAGGAAGCGGTTGCGGTTCTCCGCCCAGGCCCGCAGGCAGGCCGGATCGCGGGGCCCCGCTTCGCCAAGCGCCTGGCAGCGGATCAACTCGTCGCGCAGCGGATCAGCCTGCGCCTGAGCTGGTCCGGCCGGACGGCCAGGCCTCGGACGCTTCCTCTTTCCGGCTCATCTCGATCGCGGTCGCGGTGATCGCGACCGCGACGAGGACTACGGCGCCAAGCCGGGCGAGCATCTTGCCGTCCATGACCGCGTCCTCAGTTGCCGTTCGGGAACATGTGGGCGTTGCCCGGCTGGTAGCCGCTGCCCGGCGTCAGGAATCGACGGCGCTGCTCGCGGCCCTGTTCGGCTGCGGCCGAGCGCTCGGCCTCGGACAGGCTCTGCGCGCGACCGTTTGCGGCGACGACGGCCGTGAGGTCCGCGAGCTGCTGCGCTTGCAACGCCAAAAGTTGGTTGCCGGCCTGTGTCGCCTGCAGCGCGCCCGTCGCGCCCTGGCTCTGGCCGACCAGCGCTGCGATCTGGGTCCGGTTCGTGTCGATGTTACCCACGACGCCCGCCTGGACGCGCATGGCGTCCTGTAGGCCGCCGACGGTGTTCTGCCAGCGCTCGCGCGCACCGGCCACGAGCTGCTGGTCCGAGGACGAAATCGACGCATTGCCGTAGGTCGTGCGGAACGCCTGATCGATGTTCTGCACGTTGTATGCGATGCGTTGCGCTTCGCCCAAAAGCTGTTGCGTGCGCTGAACGGACTGCTGGAGCTGCTGGAGAGACGAAAACGGCAGGCTCGTAAGGTTGCGAGCCTGATTGATCAGACCGGTCGCCTCGTTCTGAAGCGACGTGATCTGGTTGTTGATCTGCTGAAGCGCTCGCGTGGCGGTCAGAAGATTCTGGGCGTAGTTGGTGGGGTCGTAGACGATCCCGCCAAACTGCGCGTGGGCGGGCGGCGCCATAAACGGCATCACGGCGACGGAAGCCGTCAGCAGCGCTGCGGTCATGCGCAGCACGCGCGAGCGGGAATGAACGGAACGGGTCATGGGCGTGCCTCCGGATCGGTTTGGGGAGTGACGTTGGTGAGGTCGGCGATGAGGTCGGCAGCCCAGGCGAGCCGGTTTTCGGCAAGCCACTCGACAAGGAAGCCGTCCGTGCCGCTGCGGGCATGGACTTCCGCGATGAGCGCCTGGTGCTGCTTCGATGAGGCGGCGCAGAGCGCCAATGCGACATCGGACAGGCCCAGCTCGAACAGCCGGTTGCCGCGCCGGGACTGGCAGTAGTAATCGCGCTTGGGCATCGCCCGTGCGAGGATCTCGATCTGGCGATCGTTGAGGCCGAAGCGGCGATAGATGGCCGTGATCTGCGGCTCGATCGCGCGTTCGTTCGGCAACAGGATGCGGGTCTGACAGCTCTCGATGATGGCCGGCGCGATCGCCGATCCGTCGATGTCCGACAGCGACTGCGTAGCGAAGATGACGCTGGCGTTCTTCTTGCGCAGCGTCTTCAGCCATTCGCGGAGCTGGCCCGCAAAGCCCTCATCGTCGAGGGCGAGCCAGCCTTCATCGACGATCAACAGCGTCGGCCGCCCGTCGAGGCGGTCCTCGATGCGGTGGAAGAGATAGGCAAGCACGGCGGCAGCGGCGCCGGTGCCGATCAACCCTTCGGTTTCGAAGACCTGAACATTGGCTTCGCCCAGATGCTCGGCCTCGGCGTCGAGCAGCCGACCATAGGGACCGCCGACGCAATAAGGTCGCAGCGCCTGCTTGAGATCGTTGGACTGGAGTAGGACGGACAATCCCGTCAGCGTCCGCTCGGTGATTGGCGCCGATGCCAGCGAGAACAAGGCCGACCAGAGATGCTCCTTCACCTCCGGCGTTACGGCCACGCTCTCGCGCATTAGGATCGCGACCAGCCAGTCGGAGGCCCATGCACGCTCAGCGACATCGTCGATGCGCGCGAGCGGCTGAAGCGACACGCTGTCGTCTGAGCCTTCGGTGAGGCCGCCGCCGAGATCGTGCCAGTCGCCACGCATGGCGAGCGCGGCTGCCCGGATCGAGCCACCGAAATCGAAAGCGAAGACCTGGGATTGCCGATAGCGCCGGAACTGCAACGCCATCAGCGCCAGCAGCACCGACTTGCCGGCGCCTGTGGGGCCGACGATCAGCGTATGGCCGACATCGCCGACATGGATGGAAAGCCGGAACGGGGTCGAGCCTTCGGTTTTGCCGAAGAGCAGTGGGGGTGCTGCAAAATGCTCGTCCCGTTCCGGTCCCGCCCACACCGCCGACAGCGGGATCATGTGGGCGAGATTCAGTGTGTTGATCGGGGGTTGGCGGAAATTGGCGTAGACATGGCCGGGCAGCGAGCCGAGCCAGGCGTCCACAGCGTTGATCGTCTCGGGCATCGCGGTGAAGTCGCGGCCCTGGATGACCTTCTCGACCATCCGCAGCTTCTCGGCGGCGATGCGCGGATCATCGTCCCAGACAGTGATCGTCGCGGTCACATAGGCCTGGCCGGCATAATCGGCGCCCAGCTCCTGCAACGCCATGTCGGCATCGGCCGCCTTGTTGGACGCATCGGTGTCCACGAGGGCGGAGGCCTCGTTGGTCATCACCTCCTTCAGGATGGCGGCGATCGATTTGCGCTTGGCGAACCATTGCCGCCGGATCTTGGTCAGCAGCTTGGTGGCGTCGGTCTTGTCGAGGAGGACTGCCCGCGTCGACCAGCGATACGGAAAGGCCAGCCGGTTCAGCTCGTCGAGGATGCCGGGCGTGGTTGCGGTCGGAAAGCCGACTATGGTGAGGATGCGGACATGCGCGTCGCCGAGCCGGGGTTCGAGCCCGCCGGTCAGCGGCTGATCGGCGAGCAGCGCATCGAGATACATCGGCGTCTCGGGGACGCGGACGCGATGCCGCTTCGTTGAGACGGTCGAGTGCAGATAGGTCAGCGTCTCGCCGTCATCGAGCCAGGCGCATTCCGGCATGAAGGCGTCGATAAGCTGGAGGATGCGATCGGTGCGGTCGGCGAAACCGCGCAGGATCTCGTGCGCGTCGACGCCGGTGTGATCGCGGCCCTCGTAGAGCCAGGTCTCGGCCCGTGCGGCGTCCTCGGCCGGCGGCAGATAAAGGAAGGTCAGGAAGTAGCTGGACTCGAAATGCGCGCCGGCCTCTTCGAAATCTGCCTTGCGTTCCGCGTCGACCAGGCCGGATGCGCTGTCGGCGAACACGCTGGCCGGATAGGTCGCGGCGCCATGGCGCTGCGCTTCGACGAAGATGGCCCAGCCGGAGCCGAGGCGACGGAAGGCGTTGTTGAGCCGGCCGGCGACAGCGACCAGTTCGGCCGGCACGGCGCTGTCGAGGTCGGGGCCGCGGAAGCGCGCGGTGCGCTGCAGGCTGCCGTCCTTGTTCAGCACGATGCCTTCGCCGACCAGCGCCACCCAGGGCAGGAAGTCGGCGAGCCGCGTATTGCGGTTGCGATATTCGGCGAGGTTCATCATCGGCGTCGCTCCTCAGACCGACAGGTGGCCGGGGATGCGCAGATGCTTGCGCACGACGTCGACGAACTGCGGATCGCGCTTGGCAGCCCAGACGGCTGCGAAATGCCCGACAGCCCAGAGGCCGAGGCCGACCAGCCAGAGGCGCAGGCCCAGGCCGAGCGCGGCCGCCAGCGTGCCGTTGAGGATGGCGAGCGAGCGCGGAGCGCCGCCGAGCAGGATATGCTCGGTCAGCGCCCGATGGACCGGGACCGAGAAGCCCGGCAACTCGCCGCCATGGTCCGCGCCGTCGGCCATCAGACGAGCGCTCCGCCGCCGAACGAGAAGAACGACAGGAAGAAGCTCGATGCGGCGAAGGCGATCGACAGGCCGAAGACGATCTGGATCAGACGACGCGCGCCGCCCGACGTATCGCCGAAGGCGAGCGTCAGGCCGGTGATGATGATGATCATCACCGCGATGATCTTGGCGACCGGCCCCTCGATCGATTCGAGGATCGATTGCAGCGGTGCCTCCCAGGGCATCGACGAGCCGGAGGCGTGGGCGGCCGGCGCGAGCGCCAGCGTGAGAAAACTGACGGACACCGCCGTGGCGATATGGCGGCGGATGCGCAAAGCATGCTGGATCATGACGGGTCTCCTGTGAGGGGCTGGCTTGCGGGGGTGACGCGGTAGTCGCCGTCGGGGCCGAGACCCTCGATGCGGGCGAGTTCGGCGAGCCGGCGCGAGGCGCCGCGGCCGGAGAGCACGGCGACGAGATCGATCGTTTCGGCGATCAGCGCGCGCGGGACGGTGACGACGGCTTCCTGGATGAGCTGCTCCATCCGACGCAGCGCGCCGATGGCGGTGCCGGCGTGGATCGTTCCGACGCCGCCGGGGTGGCCGGTGCCCCAGGCCTTCAACAGATCGAGCGCCTCGGCGCCGCGCACCTCTCCAATCGGGATGCGGTCGGGGCGCAGGCGAAGCGAAGAGCGAACCAGATCGGAGAGCGAGGCGACGCCGTCCTTGGTCCGCATCGCGACCAGATTTGGCGCGGCGCATTGCAGCTCGCGCGTATCCTCGATCAGCACGACGCGGTCGGAGGTCTTCGAGACCTCGGCTAGCAGCGCGTTGGTAAGCGTGGTCTTGCCTGTCGACGTCCCGCCGGCGACCAGAATGTTGCGGCGGTCGGCGACGGCCTGGCGCAGCGTCTCGGCCTGACCGCCCGCCATGATCCCGGCGGCGACGTAATCGTCGAGCGTGAAGACGGCGACGGCGGGCTTGCGGATCGCGAAGGCCGGCGCGGACACCACGGGAGGCAACAGCCCCTCGAACCGCTCTCCCGTCTCGGGCAGCTCGGCCGAGACACGCGGGGCGCCGGGATGAACCTCCGCGCCGACATGATGGGCGACGAGGCGGATGATCCGCTCGCCGTCCGACGGCGACAGCAGCTCTCCCGTGTCGGAAAGTCCTTCGGAAAGCCGGTCGACCCAGAGCCGCCCATCGGGGTTGAGCATCACCTCGACGATCGCGGGGTCTTCCAGAAACCGGGCGATCGCCGGCCCGAGGGCCGTGCGCAGCATGCGCGCGCCGCGAAGGATCGCCTCCGATTTCTGGTGAGTGGCCGCCACGTCGTCCCCGTTCTCTTGCGGGACCGCGACATGCGGCCCTGGATCGGGGATGAGTAGAAGAGGCAGAAATCATGGCCTGACAACAACCATAATGTGGTCGTCGTACTGTGGCGTACAAATACAGGGAAACGGCGGAACGCCGGAATACTTGAAGTGGACGTGGCCGTGATTAATCCGCGTCGTGCGCGGGCGTGATGTCCTCGGAAATCTCTTGCCGTAGCTTGGGCCCGTGAGCGAGTCGCCGGCCGAGCGCGGTGACGAACGCTTCGTAGCGCTCGCCGGCTTTGGCGCGCGCCGCTGCCTGGGCGGGCTCGGGGAGCGGCGGGTTCGTCGTCAGCCAGAATCGGATGAAGACGGCCAGCGTTTCGACGGCGATTCCAAGATCACGCTCCATACGCGCCATTCGCCGGTCGAGCTGGTCGAGCCGTTTCGTCGTAGCCGCCTCCTGCCGTTCGGCAGCGTCGGGCGACAGGAAGGAGGCGATGCCAGCTTCCGCGATCAGCGAGAGGGATTGATCGCGCCGGGCGGCGTGCGCGGCGAGCGCCTTCATGACGTCGGGTTCGAGATACACCGATAGCCGCTGCTTTTTGGGAGGCTTTGCCATGGTGCCTCCTAAAGCTCGATACCGTCGCCGGGATCGAGCGATGCTTGGCGTGCGACCTGGCGCATGGTCTGATTCATCCTCGAGAGACGTGCGGCGTCCTCGTCGGCGTCATCGCGAGGATCGATCTCAAATTCGTTTTCGATGGGCTGCCTTGGCTCGACGGGCTTTGCGCGGCTCAGTTCCGGCTGATGCCGGCGCTCGGAGTCGGTCGTATCCTCATCCTCCGATCCATGCTCGCCGTTGGTCGCGATCGACACGGTCGGCGCCGCTGGAAGCGGCAGCGCGCTCCAGTCATCGGGCCGTGCCGTTGTCGGTTTCACCAGGTTCGGCGGCGTTACGATGCGCTCCTGAAACCGGCGATCCTCATAGTACCGCGCTTTCTTCGCGCGGATCGGTGGCGTACCGGCAACCATGACGATCTCGTCGGAAGGCGGAAGCTGCATGATCTCGCCAGGCGTCATCAGTTGCCGGGCTGTTTCCGAGCGCGAGACCATCATGTGGCCGAGCCAGGGCGACAGGCGGTGACCGGCATAGTTCTTCATCGCGCGCATCTCGGTCGCGGTGCCGAGCGCGTCCGAGACACGTTTGGCGGTCCGTTCGTCATTGGTCGCGAAGCTGACGCGCACATGGCAATTATCGAGGATCGAATTATTTGGCCCATAGGCCTTCTCGATCTGATTCAGCGACTGGGCGATGAGGAAGGCTTTGAGACCGTAACCGGCCATGAACGCCAGGGCGCTCTCGAAGAAGTCGAGGCGGCCGAGCGCCGGAAATTCGTCGAGCATCAGGAGAAGGCGATGGCGGTTGCCCTTCGCCTTCAGATCCTCCGTGAGCCGCCGGCCGATCTGATTGAGGATCAGCCGGATCAGCGGCTTGGTCCGGTTGATGTCCGACGGCGGCACCACGAGGTAGAGCGTGGTCGGATGCTTGCTGCCGACGATATCGACGATGCGCCAGTCGCAGCGGCGTGTGACCTCGGCGACGACAGGATCGCGATAGAGGCCGAGGAACGACATCGCGGTGGACAGCACGCCGGACCGCTCGTTGTCGGATTTGTTCAGCAGCTCGCGCGCGGCGCTGGCGATCACCGGATGCGGTCCGGCCTCGCCGAGATGCGCCGTCCTCATCATGGCGGCGAGCGTTGAATCGATCGGCCGCTTCGGGTCGGAGAGGAAGGCGGCAACGCCAGCCAAGGTCTTGTCGGCCTCGGCGTAGAGGACGTGCAGGATGGCGCCGACCAGCAATGCGTGGCTGGTTTTTTCCCAGTGGTTCCGTTTCTCCAGCGAGCCCTCCGGGTCGACCAGGATGTCGGCGATATTCTGGACGTCGCGGACCTCCCATTCGCCGCGGCGGACCTCGAGCAGAGGATTGTAGGCGGCGGACTTCGCGTTCGTCGGATCGAACAGCAGCACGCGACCATGACGCGCGCGGAAGCCGGCGGTGAGTTGCCAGTTCTCCCCTTTGATGTCGTGGACGATCGCCGAGCCAGGCCAGGTCAGCAGCGATGGCACGACCAGGCCGACGCCCTTGCCGGATCGGGTGGGCGCAAAGCACAGCACATGCTCGGGACCATCGTGGCGGAGATAGTCCCGATCGAACTTCCCCAGGATGACGCCATCCGCGCCCAGCAGGCCAGCGGCGCTCACTTCGCGGGCGACGGCCCATCGGGCGGAGCCGAACGTCTCGGCGTTCTTGGCCTCACGCGCCCTCCAGACGGACATGCCGATCGCGACGGCGATGGAGATGAAGCCGCCGGACGCGGCGATATAGGCGCCCTCGATGAAGATCGGCGGGGCATAGGCATCGTAGAAATACCACCACCAGAAGAAGGCCGGTGGATAGTAGATTGGCCAGCCGGCCAGCTCGAACCAGGGGAGTCCGAGCTGTGGTTGGAAGCCGAGCCGATAGGCCGTCCACTGCGTCGCCGCCCAGGTTGTCATGACGATGATGAGGAAGACGGTGAGGATCTGGCCCCAGAGGATCTTGGTCGCCGACATGGCGGGCACTCCTTGCTTGATTGGGCTACATGCCGAGGCCACGGTTGCGGCCGAAGCTCCAGTCGACGCCGCCTGCGCCGCGCGACACGCCGGAGACATGCTGGCCGATCTGGCGTTCGAGGGATGGCGACCAAGGCACGAGCTGGAAGCCGAGGCTGTCGTCGATCATGGCGAAGCGGCCCGAGGCGAGGGCGAAGCGCTGGCGGTAAGTGCCCGCCACATACTCGCCCGTTGCGGCCTTCGAAAATTGTCGGCCGGTCTCGGCCGCGAGCTTTTCGCCAAGGGCCTCGACCTCGCGCTGCCTCAGCGTGTCGATCAGCCCGGGGGAGAAGCTGACGCCGCGTGTCTGCCTCTCGGCAAGGCCCTGACCAACGAGATGTTCGGCCCGCCTGTCCATCGCCTGGCGCACCTCGGCGCCGAAGCCGCCGCCTCCGAGGGCAACGGGATCGCGGGCGATAGCCTGCCGGTCGAGCCAGGTTGCGCCGGTCGCATGGACTTGGGCGGAGATGTCGAGGTCGGAGCGGACGGCGAGCGCGACGCGGCGGCGGCCTTGCGCGTCGTCGAATTTGCGCAGCTCGACGATCGAGCCCGGCGCGCTGTCGCCGGCGGCGTCGAGGTCGGGCAGCTTGATGTGATGGGTGCGTCCGTCCGTGCCGTCGACCACGGCATAGGCCGTGCCCTTCAGCTCGTCATCGAGACCGCGATCGACCAACCGCCCGATGACCGGGTCGTTGACGCTCTCGCCGGCGAGCACATAGCTGGCGGCGCCGCGCTCGATGCCGCGCTCGGTCAGGCCGCGATGGATGCGCTTGATGATGTCGCCACGCTCGCCCAGCTCGCGCAACGTCGCCTCGGCATGCTCGGTCACGACCCATTGGCCGGGGCCGACCTGATCGGCGAGGCCGAGCGTCTCCAGCTTCCGCAGGCGGCCGACCTTCATCGCGTGGAATTCGTCGGGCTGGCGGTCGGGGTGCGGGGCGAGATCGACGACGCCGGTGCGATAGCTGTCGCGGGCAAGTTGCCGGTCGAGATTAGTCCAGCGCTCGGCGTCGATCTGACGTTGGAGATTGCGGCGGATCTCGTGATCGGTGCGCGGCCCCAGCTCCTGCGTGACGAGGTCCTGCGCGCGGGCGCGCATGCCTTCCTTGATGTAGTCGCGCGAGATGACGAGGTCCTGGCCGTCATCGGTGCGCCCGCGCAGGATGATATGGACGTGGGGATTGTCGGTATTCCAGTGATCGACCCCGACCCAATCGAGCTTTGTGCCGAGGTCGGTCTCCATCTGCCCCATCAGGTCGCGGGCGAAGGTCTTGAGGTCGGACATCTCGGTCGCGTCCTCGGGCGAGACGATGAAGCGGAAGTGGTGGCGATCGTCCTGGGTGCGCTCGGCGAAAGCCTTGGGGTCGGCGTCCTCAGTCTCCGGTCCGAACAGCCGGGCCTTCTCCCCATCCCGGGTGACGCCCTCGCGCCGGAGATAGCTGAGGTGCGCGGCGAGCGGCGCGGCCCGCGCTGAGTGCCGGACGACGCGGGTCTTGATCACCGTGTTGCGCGATCGGCTGGTGAGCAGACGATTGGCCTGCACCGTCGCGCGCTGGCCGCGGCCGAACCGCGAGCGGTTGCCCGAGCTGATCTTGCCGGAGCGCGAGACGCTGCCGCCGGCGCGCTGGGCGGCCGCCAGCGCCTGGGCGATGAAGGGCCGCGCCTGTTGTGCGCGGGTGGATCGGATGCGGCCCGGCCGGATGCGGAAATCGTCCTCGCCGCTCATCGCCGGGACCCCGCACATCGTGCAAACGCGCGGAAATCCTTGGCGAAATGGCGGATGCGCAGGCTGCGCCGATCAGGCGCACCTCGCGCAAATGCGCCATAAGTCTCTGAAAACACACGACCGCACCAAGCCGCACCTCGCGCGCTTTTATCTCGCCATCGTGCGGTTGTGTTGCCTGCTCCTCCTCCTCGGACCGCCATCCGTCCGCCAGAGCATGCCATTGCCCGATCAGGTGCGAACGCGGTCATCGCGGGACACCGGAGGCATTGCGAGCGACGAACAGCCCATCGGTGCGTGGCGCAATCGCGCTTTGATCGCGCGCTGGGGCTGGTGTTATCGCGTCATCCGGCTCGCTTTCACGATGCACCGGAACGACACTCCCGCTGCCAGATGACTGCACGACGAAGAGCGGCGCACGGGTCCAGGCGAGCGGATCGGCGGTCGCCACCATGACAGGGACGATGTTCTCACCGCCGCCGAGAACGGGCGCGAGCATGGCGACATAGGCGCGCGTTTCGGCGGGCAATGGACGGCCGGCGAGATACTCTTCGTAGCGCCCGGGACCAGCATTGTAGGCGGCGAGGAAGCCCGGCGAACCGTAGCGGTCGTGCATCTCGCGCAGATACGCCGCGCCCGCCAGAATGTTGTCGCGTGGATCGTATGGGTTCGAGCCGAGGCCGTGACGGGCGCGAAGGCTGGCCCAGGTATCGGGCATGATCTGCATCAGGCCCATCGCACCCTTCGGCGAGATGTGGTAATTCACCCGCTTTCGACGCGCATGACCGCCCGAATTCCCGCCACGTCGGGAATGCCGAACCGCTGCGCCGCTTCGGTTACGAAGACGGCATAGGGATCGACGCGTGACGAGCGTTCGGCGGGGGTCTCCTGCGCGTTCGCCGATGGGCAAAGCGGCGCGGCCAGAAGCAGGCCGGAAAGGAGAAGGAAGGCTGTGCGCCGGAGGGGGATGCTCCCTCCGACGACAGACGCGTGACAAATGAGAGACATCGCTCAGTCCCGCTCCCCGCGCTTCGGCGGGCGATTCCAGCTCAGTCCCCAGGCGGACTTGTCGTCGACCGACTGGAAGAGATTGGCGCGGATCGGATGACCAAAGGTCGGATCGTCGATCTGCAGCGAAACGTAGTCGCCGGCCTTCTCGCCGGTGCGCTTCCATCCCGCGCCGATCTCCGGGCCGTCGTCGTCGGGGCCGAGATGGATGCGGAAGTCGGGCGCATTCTCGGCATCGGAACTCTCTGCCGGCACGAGCACCAATTCGGCATCGATGGTGAGCGTGCGGACGCGACCCGCATAGCCGCTCTTGGTGCGCGTGAATTGACCGATCAGGGACATGAGTTTCTCCTTGGCTATGCGGTGGACAAGGTCGTGGGCGCGCCGTCACCGCGTCGGCGCGCGCCAGACGAAGCGGCCATCGCTGTCCTCGTCGGTGTAGAGAGGGGTGGCCCGACCGATGACGAAGAGCTGGTGGGAAGCGGGCCGAACAGCGTCCGTTCATACTGTCGCGGGCCAGTTCATCAGGAAGAGTTCGCCGTCAGCGACGACGCGGCATCCCTGCCACATGGCCAACTGGTCGCCCGCGACGGTCGTGGTCGAGGGCATCTCCCATGGCGATGCCGTCGACGGTGATCGCGTTGCCGTTCCGGCAAATGCGCTGCCCAGGAAGCGCTGCGACGTGCTTCATGAGAGGCACGCCGCGCGGGAGATATCCGCCGTCCGAGAGGAAGGTCGCGAGCGGTTCTGGCGCGCGGACCGCAACCAGATCCGTGACATCGAGCCGTCCAGGCGCGTCTATCGCATACAGGCCGATCGGCGTGCTGGCGGAGGCATTCCAGATCAGCTTCGCGAACGATACGATTGTAGGCACGCCCATCAGCATCACCGCCAGGTAGGTCGTCATGACATAGGCAAAGCGGCTCATGGCATGATCCTCCGGCGCAGGAGGAAGGCGCGATGCTGCTGCGCGTCGTAGGCGCGCGGTGCTTCACCGACGGTCAGGCGGTTGTGGACGTGTCGCCAGTGTTCCGGCGAAACGTCCATCGCGTCGATGCCCCGCGCCTCGATCGCGTCGATGAACTGGAGCACGCGCTCGACCTTCGGCCATCCATCCGCGCGCAACAGGATGTCGCCGCCGGCGCGCACGAACGGCAGCGTCTGGCAGGGCTCGCCGACACTTACGGCGCGCACTATGTCGAGGCGCGACAGCGCGGTGCCGAAATCATTCGAGGTCCAGCGAACGAAGGCGAAGACGCTGTCCGGCGCGAACGACACGACGCGTCGGCGGCGGTCGATGATCTGTTCCGCGACCTCGCGGCCGAACCTGATCCAGAATTCGATTTTCTTCTCGATCCATGTCAGTTCGACCTGGGTCAGGACATCGGCCGCGGGCGAAGACGGCAAGCCGCTGCGCAGCGACGTGTCGGCGACACCGATCATCGGGGCTCTCCTTCACTGGTTGGGAACTCGCGTTCGAACAGCGCGCGCAGCATGTCGGCGACGGTCTGTCCGCGCTGGAATGCGGCGATCTTGATCCGGCCGCGCATGTCGGCGGTGACGTCGATCGTCAGCCTGGCCGTGAAGTCGGCGGTAGCCTCCACGCGGGGCGACGGACGGTCTGGCGCCTTGATCCAGCTTTCCGGATCGGCCGGGCGGGCCGCGAAGCTGCGTTTCGAGGAGCGCTCGCTCATGTCCCGATCCTCATGACTTCGGCTGCGAGCGCGGCGATCTCCCGCGCGGCGGGCGACGAGTCGTCCGCTCGGCCGCGAGCCGCCCGGTCTGCACGACATCGGCGAATGCGATGCGCTGGCCGATGGTGGTCAGGAGCGGCGGCGGATCGTGCTCCGCGAGCGTCTCGGCGGTGTCGCGGGCGAGGATCGTGCGGGCCGCACAGCGGTTCAGCACGAACCGCGCCTTGAGATCCGGTCGATAGATCCGCGCTTCGCTGAGCAGCGTCAGCATCTCGGCGGAAGCCCAACCGTCGAGCGGCGATGGCTGCACCGGGATCAGCACGAGGTCGGCAGCCAGCAGCGCAGAGCGCATCAGGCCAGCGACACGCGGCGGTCCGTCGATGACGACGTGATCGACGTCGCGCGCCAGCTCCGGCGCTTCACGGTGGAGCGTGTCGCGCGCCAGGCCGACGACACCGAAGAGCCGCTGCAATCCCTCCCGGTTGCGTTGCTGCGACCAGTCCAGCGCCGAGCCCTGGGGGTCGGCGTCGATCAATGTGACGCGCTTGCCGCAGCGCGCCCATTCGCCGGCGAGATGCAGCGCCAGCGTCGTCTTCCCGACACCGCCCTTCTGGTTGAGGAACGCGACGATCATGACGGTCTCCCGGCGATCAGGGACTCGTCCACAGCGGTCGAAAAACCGGGTTCCGTTAGAAAGATTCCGTAGGAATCTAGGTTAGATAAGTTACGGCGCTCGCAAGCTGCTGATTCAGCGTGATGAATCGGCGATTCCGGTCCCCGATAGCACGAGAGTCCGGTCCCCGATGGCACGATAGTGCCGGTCCCTGATAGCACGAGATGATTCACAGCTTATCCCCAGGGTGACTTGTCGAGCGGCGGCGGCGGCGCGGGATGCCGAGCGCGTCCGGATCGGTTGGTGCGAAGGACAGGATTTCCGGCCCGCCAAGGCATTGCTCGATGGTGAGCCGGTAGCCCGGCAGCGGCTGGCGCCGGACGATGTCGCGCAGGTCGTAGGCGAAGTGCTTGAGCGGCGAGAGGCTGCCCGACTTGGCGTGGAGATGAGGGAAATCGAAGCTCCAGCCGAATTCCTGCTTGCCGCCGTGCTTACGCACCAGGCGGTAAAGCCAGCGCTCCAGCCCGCCAGTGAGATCGAAGTATTTGCGATCGATCGTCAGCACGAGCGCGTCGTCGAGAACTGCGCCGTAGAACCAGTCGGGGACGATCAGCTCGAGCCCGAGCGGCCGGCCGCGGTGATCGGCGCGCTCCTTCCATTCGTTGATCCAGGAGAAGCGGTGCATTCGCCGCTCGGTGGGCTGGCGGATCGAGGTCGCGATGGTGGTCGATTGCAGCCGGTCGAGCGCAGCCTTCAGGCGGTCGTAGTCGCGCAGCGACACGCCGCGGCCGATGAAGTTCAGAATTTCATAGGGGGTGGTCGCCATCAGGCGCGACGGCCGCAAGCCGACGTCACGCGCTTCGACGATCTGCGAAGCCGCCCAGATCAGGACATCGGCGTCCCAGATCGTCGCCATGCCGTGTTCGGGCACGGCTTCGACGCGGATCTTTACCGAACCCGCCTTGAAGTCGATCGGCGCCAGGCGCTTCGACTTGGCAAGCGAGAAGAATGGATAGGCCATGAGGTCCTGCGCGTCGCGCGGCGCGAGATCGCCGGGCAGCGCCCGAAACAGATCGAGCTGCGCGCGCTCGTCATGCTGTGTGTGACGGGACGACATGGCAGGTCGTCTCAGCGCGGCTGGCGGCCGGCGAAGCGGCGGTCCGAAGGCTCCTGCCGCTTTGCGGGGAGAACCGTACCGCGCGGGTCGGAGGTCGAGCTAACGAGGCCGCGATCCGCCCAGGTCTGGAGATCTTCGATGGCGTAGACGACTCGGCCGCCGAGCTTCCGGTAGGCCGGGCCGGTGCCGTAGGTACGGTGCTTCTCAAGCGTGCGCTCGGACAGTCCGAGGAAGCGAGCGGCTTCCTGCGTGCGCAGGTAGCGTGGCGGGATGCCGGCGGTAGTTTCGGCCATTGTCGAGCCTCCGTGGTCTCGTTGGGGGCCGCTGCCGTCAGGCGGCGGTTCGAGAGCACGGTGGCGTGAAGACGGTGGGTCGGACGATGTCGAAGATAGGAATCTAGTTTCGACACGCCTCAGGCGATCGGCGGCGGGCTATGATCGGCGGGGTCGACGCAGGAGGGAGCGGTAGCCACCCTCGACGAGTTTCATCCCGTCGCGCGCCAGCCGGATGGTGATTTCGCGGAGCGCGTCCCCGGCCCAGGAGGCGGAGTCGATCTTATGGCCGGGGAACAGAGCCTCTCCGATCGATCGATACGTCGCTCCGGCACGACGTCCATCGACCGCGCGCAGCATCTGTCGCGCACGCTCGCGGCGTTGCGGGGTCATTCGAGGGTCGATCGGCACGCGCTTGCCCTTGATCGCGTCCCAGAACCGGGTCAGCGCACTCTGTCGGTCCGGTGTGAGGTCATCGAACATGACCATCGCCGCAAGGGGGTTCTCGTCGCGCGGGTCGGCGAGCGTGACGTCATAGTGCCGCCGCGAATGTCGAGCCTCAGATGAGAAGGGTCGTGTTGGAATATGGCGCGGAGGCGCAGTTCGTCGGCAGTGATGGAGAAGCCGTCAGGACGTGGACCTGCGGCGAACAATATTGCAGCAGGGTCGATTTGTGGGGTCCAGAAGATCTGCTGGGTGTGAGCCGGGACAAGTGGGTCGGCGCCGAAATCGCAACCCCCATAGGTTCGCAAATTCTTCCGCCGTTTCGAGTGAAAGCCGGCCGCTGGACACAAGATCCTGATAGGCTTTCCGGTAGTCGGGGTTTCGGCGCAGGAATTCCCATGCAAGGTCACCCGGATTTAGATTGTCGATATAGTCATAGGCGGTCTCCGACCGCCAACTTTCATCTTCGGACATCCTCCAACGCCTCCGCGCAATTGTGACGCAACGCGAGTCAAGCAGCGGTCACATTCCCAAGTTGAGTATTGCGTGGGAAGAACGAAGTCGGATCAACGTGATGCAGGTTCTGCATCACCTCAGTGCAGGCGGGGACCAAGAAGCTCGCAAAAGCCGTTTTCGGTCATCCATTTCGCGCGAGCGAGGTGGGCGGCGTACACTTGAAAGGCACGTTGGGGTTCGGCGATGGCGTCGAGACCGAACACGACTTCGACTACCTCATGCCAATCTGCACCTTCAGCGTCCGCGTCGAGCAAACGCAGGTACAGCTTCAGGTGCGCCTGATCATAGGCGGTGAGCGATGCCCCGCTTGGCGGTTGGTCCAGGAAGTCGTGTTTGGTCACTTTGATCCCCATTCATAGATGTATCCATTTTGAAGGGGATTGTTAACGATGATTTGGCTGTGCCGTTGTCGCGGGCAACAGGTGCGGGAAGAACGCGCGATGGCGCTCCACCCTGTGACGTCAGGCGTCTTTCTTCCCATGAACCAGCATCACTCCCACGCTTTCGCCGGAGTTGAGGAGGACGACGCCGCTGGCCTCAAAGGCGCGCCGGACCTGATCGCGAGTCGATTCATACACCTCAAGTCCGCTGTCGGATTCGAGGCGCTTCAAAGCGGTCAGTGATACCCGGGCCTTGTCAGCGAGCGTCTCCTGTGTCCAACCCAGCAACGCGCGTGCGGCCCGCGATTGTCGGGCGGTGATCATGCATGATCACCTCCCACTTGGACCTACTCGCACGCTAGAACTACGGCTATAATAGTCGTTCTTGCGGCCCGGGGCCAGCGGTTCTGGCTTTTTGACGCCGGGTTTTGATCGCATTGCCGCGAACTGATTCGGTTCGCGCAGGCGTTTGGCCCCGCCCGGGTTGTCCGGGCGGGGCGTCGCGCTGGCCTTACTCGCCGTTGCGGCGGCCGTTCGGGCGGGACCAGATGAGGCTGAAGCCTTCGCCTTCCTCGTCGTCGAAGAGGTTGGCGTAGATCGGGGCGGTGAAGCTCGGATCGTCGAGCTTGAGGCCGAGATAATCGCGGCCCTCGTTGGAGCGCTTGGACCAGCCGGCGCCGATTTCCACCCGGCCAACAAAGACGCGGTGGCTGGGGCTGTTGTCGCCGGTGCGGTTGGCTTCTGGGACGATCCGGACGTTCTTGGCCTGGAGCGAGAGGGTGACGATTTCGCCGGTAAACTCGTTGTTGCCGGTCTTCTTGAAGGTGCCGATGGTCGCCATGATAGTTCTCCTTGAACTCTGTTCCGAGCCCGCACCATTGCGGCCTCGATGGCGATCGACCGGCCGGAGGCGATTGACGGCGCACCCCGCAGGGGCCTGACAGCAAAGGAGGGACTTTCTTGGTTCGCGAGGAATGACGGCGCAGCCGGTAGGGGAAGAAAGTTTCGACGCCGCTGTTGCGGCATAGGCGATCGAGGCGCAGCCGACCTTCGGCCAGATCAGCCCATTGAAGAGGCCGTTTTGGAGCGGTCGACCTGACAGAGACGCATCACAGGAGAACGTGGCGACGATCCCGAACCGATGGACCGTGACGACGCCTGACACCGCGGTTCAAACCAACTCCGCCAGACGCTACGTTCCGCCGATTCCTGCCCATCGCCCGCGAGATCGTCCCTCTCGGCACTCGCACCGTTGGGAGTGCTTGCACGGTGTTGCCCCCAAGCCTGCCCCGAGGGAATGGCGCATCGGTTGGATTAGCGCGTCGATCCGATCAACGCGATTCATGCGACCCTGCCGACGAGGAGCGCGACATGTAAGACATGAACCCGCCATCCCGCCGCCGGCAGCGATGGTCAGGCCCGCGCGACGGTCTGCCCGGCTGGTCCGGGCGCGGCCATTGCTGTCACCCGGATCAGCGCTGTGACGCCAACGGCGATTGCGCCGACGACGGAGAAGATGATCTGCCAGGTGTCGGACGGCATGGTGTGTTTCACGATGCCATGCGTCGCGTGGTAGCCGGCGAGCGCCGCAGGCGCGACGAAGGCGAGTGCGATGGCGAGCCGTATCCAGAGCTGACGGATGAAGGCGAGCAGGAATTGGCCGAGGCCGAGCGTCAGCGCGGCGGTGGCGAGGCCGACGAGGGTCGCCCCGAGCCAGCCGGCGCCGGTGCTATAGGCCCATGTCCCGGCGCTGACGCCGGCGAAGAACGGCAGCGCGAAGACAGCCAGTGTAAATAGAAGCCAGCACAGAGCGCCGATCGCGGCGATGCTGGCGAGGATGCCGATGAAGATCATGGTGGTGTCCTCCGTGAGATAAAGGTC
>NZ_CP133112.1 GCF_033001325.1 Rhodopseudomonas sp. BAL398 | reverse complement strand
ACGCATGAGGTCTGCGGTCGAGAAGCTGGTGCCGCTGGCCTTTAGGCCGAGGCCGGCGAAGCTTTCGAAGACGATCCGGGCGAGGTTGTTCCAGTTGCCGATGATGTAGGCGAAGACGCCGACGAACAGGGTCTTCTTGACCAGCCGCGTCATGATGTCGTCGTCGGCGCCCCAGCTCCAGAACAGCGCCGCAAGCGTTACATCGATGACGATCAGCGTTGTGGCGATGAAGGCGACCTCGCCGCTGAGCAGACCGAAACCGCTGTCGATGTAGCGAGTGAAGACCTCGAGGAAGTGGTCGATGACGCCGGTGCCGCCCATAATGCTATCTCGCCTCGTCTAGCTGCGGCGGCGCGATCAGCGGGGCGGGCTCCAAGGCCGGCTGATCGGTGCTGCCCGGTTGGCGCGTGGTGTCGTTTCGCGGCGCTGGGGGCATATCCGGCAGTCGCTCGGCAGGTCGCGCGCCGGGCGCGAGGAAGCGGTTGCGGTTTTCGGCCCAGGCCCGCAGGCAGGCCGAATCGCGGGGACCCGCTTCGCCGAGCGCCTGGCAGCGGATCAGTTCGTCCCGCAACGGGTCAGCCGCAGTCACGGCCCCGCGGCCCGACGGCCACGCCTCGGGCGCTTCCTCCTTCCGGCTCATCTCGATGGCGGTCGCAGTGATCGCGACCGCAACGAACACGACGGCGCCTAGCCGGGCGAGCATCTTGCCGTCCATGGCCGCGCCCTCAGTTGCCGTTCGGGAACATGCGGGCATTGCCCGGCTGGTAGCCGCTGCCCGGCGTCAGGAAGCGACGGCGCTGCTCGCGACCTTGCTCGGCCGCGGCCGCGCGTTCGGCCTCGGTCAGACTCTGCGCGCGACCGTTTGCGGCGACGACAGCGGTGAGATCGGCGAGTTGCTGCGCTTGCAGCGCAAGAAGCTGATTGCCGGCCTGTGTTGCCTGCAGCGCGCCGGTGGCGCCCTGGCTCTGGCCGACCAGCGCCGACATCTCGCTGCGGTTCGTGTCGATATTGCCGACCACGCCCGCCTGGACGCGCATCGCGTCCTGCAGGCCGCCGACGGTATTCTGCCAGCGCTCGCGCGCGCCGGCGACGAGCTGCTGGTCCGAGGCGGACATCGAGGCGCTACCGTATGTGGTGCGGAACGCCTGGTCGATATTCTGCACATTATAAGCGATGCGCTGTGCTTCGCCCAAAAGCTGTTGAGTCCGCTGGACGGATTGCTGGAGCTGCTGGAGAGAGGAAAACGGGAGGCTCGCAAGGTTGCGCGCCTGATTGATCAGACCGGTCGCCTCGTTCTGAAGCGACGTAATTTGATTGTTGATCTGCTGAAGCGCCCTCGTGGCGGTCAGGAGGTTCTGAGCGTAGTTGGTGGGGTCGTACACGATCCCGCCAAACTGTGCGTGGGCAGGCGCGGCCATGAACGGGATCGCGGCGGCAGAGGCCGTAAGCAGCGCGGCGGTCATACGCAACGCGCGCGAGCGGGAACGAACGGAACGGGTCATGGGCGTGCCTCCGAATCGGTTTGAGGTGTGACGTTGGTGAGGTCGGCGATGAGGTCGGCGGCCCAGCCGAGCCGGTTCTCGCCGAGCCACGCGGCGAGGAAGCCGTCGGTGCCGCTGCGGGCGTGAACCTCGGCGATCAGTGCCTGGTGCTGCTTCGATGAGGCGGCGCAGAGCGCCAGCGCCACGTCGGACAGGCCCAGCTCGAACAGCCGGTTGCCGCGCCGCGATTGGCAGTAATAGTCGCGCTTGGGCATCGCCCGGGCGAGGATCTCGATCTGGCGGTCGTTCAGACCGAAGCGGCGATAGACGGCTGTGATCTGCGGCTCGATCGCGCGTTCGTTCGGCAGCAGGATGCGGGTCTGGCAACTCTCGATGATGGCAGGCGCGATCGCCGAGCCGTCAATGTCGGAGAGTGACTGGGTGGCGAAGATGACGCTGGCGTTCTTCTTGCGCAGCGTTTTCAGCCATTCGCGGAGCTGGCCGGCGAAGCCCTCGTCGTCCAGCGCCAGCCAACCTTCATCGACGATCAGCAGCGTCGGGCGACCGTCGAGGCGGTCCTCGATGCGATGGAAAAGATAGGCGAGCACGGCGGCGGCGGCGCCGGTGCCGATCAGTCCTTCGGTCTCGAAGACCTGAACATGGGCTTCGCCTAGATGTTCGGCCTCGGCGTCGAGCAACCGGCCGTAGGGGCCGCCGACACAGTAAGGTCGCAACGCCTGTTTCAGATCGTTGGACTGAAGCAGGACGGACAGACCCGTCAACGTGCGCTCCGCGACCGGCGCCGACGCCAGCGACGACAGTGCCGACCAGAGGTGCTCCTTGACCTCGGGCGTCACCGATACGCTTTCGCGCCCCAGGATCGCGACCAGCCAGTCGGAGGCCCAGGCCCGCTCGGCGACATCGTTAATGCGGGCCAACGGCTGAAGCGAGACACTGTCATCCGCGCCTTCGGTGAGGCCGCCGCCGAGATCGTGCCAGTCGCCCCGCATAGCGAGCGCGGCGGCGCGGATTGATCCGCCAAAGTCGAAGGCGAAGACCTGGGATTGCGGATAGCGCCGGAATTGCAGCGCCATCAGCGCCAGCAGGACCGATTTGCCAGCGCCGGTCGGGCCGACGATCAGCGTGTGACCGACGTCGCCGACATGGATGGAAAGCCGGAACGGGGTCGAGCCCTCCGTTCTGCCGTAAAGTAGTGGGGGTGCATCGAAGTGCTCGTCCCGTTCCGGTCCCGCCCACACCGCCGACAGTGGGATCATGTGGGCGAGATTCAATGTGCTGATGGGAGGCTGGCGAACGTTGGCGTAGACGTGGCCGGGCAGCGTGCCGAGCCAGGCGTCGACGGCGTTGATCGTCTCGGGCATCGCGGTGAAGTCGCGGCCCTGAATCACCTTCTCGACAAACCGCAGCTTCTCGGCGGCGATGCGCGGATCGTCGTCCCAGACAGTGATCGTCGCCGTCACATAGGCCTGGCCGGCATAGTCGGCGCCCAGCTCCTGCAGGGCCATATCGGCGTCGGCCGCTTTGTTGGCCGCATCGGTATCGACCAGGGCGGAGGCTTCGTTGGTCATCACCTCCTTGAGGATGGCGGCGATCGACTTGCGCTTGGCGAACCACTGCCGCCGGATCTTGGTCAGCAGCTTGGTGGCGTCTGTTTTGTCGAGCAGGATCGCCCGGGTCGACCAGCGATACGGAAAGGCGAGCCGATTCAGCTCGTCGAGGATGCCGGGCGTCGTCGCGGTGGGGAAACCGACGATGGTGAGGATGCGAACATGGGCGTCTCCAAGCCGGGGCTCCAGGCCGCCGGTAAGCGGCTGATCGGCGAGCAGCGCGTCGAGATACATCGGCGTCTCGGGCACGCGGACGCGATGACGTTTCGTCGAGACGGTCGAATGGAGATAGGTCAGCGTCTCGGGGTCATCGAGCCAGGCGCAGTCGGGCATGAAGGCGTCGATCAGGTTGAGGATACGATCGGTGCGATCGACGAAGCTGCGGAGCACTTCCCGCGCGTCGACGCCGGCGTGGTCCCGGCCCTCGTAGAGCCAGGTCTCGGCACGGGCGGCATCCTCGGCCGGCGGCAGATAGAGGAAGGTAAGGAAGTAGCTGGACTCGAAATGCGCGCCGGCCTCTTCGAAGTCGGCCTTGCGTTCGACGTCGACGAGCGCGGAGGCGCTGTCGGCGAACATGCTGGCGGGATAAGTCGCGGCGCCGTGGCGCTGCGCCTCGACGAAAATGGCCCAGCCCGAACCGAGGCGGCGAAATGCGTTGTTGAGCCGGCCGGCGACGGCGACCAGCTCGGCCGGGACGGCGCTGTCGAGATCGGGGCCGCGAAAACGCGCGGTGCGTTGCAGGCTACCGTCCTTGTTGAGCACCACGCCTTCGCCGACCAGGGCGGCCCAAGGCAGGAAGTCCGCGAGGCGGGCGTTGCGGTTGCGATATTCGGCAAGGTTCATCATCGGCGTCGCCCCTCAGACCGACAGGTGACCGGGAATGCGCAGATGCTTGCGCACGACATCGACGAACTGCGGATCGCGCTTGGCCGCCCAGACGGCCGCGAAATGGCCCACCGCCCACAGCGCCAAGCCGACGAGCCAGAGGCGAAGACCGAGACCGAGCGCGGCGGCCAGCGTACCGTTGAGGATGGCGAGCGAGCGCGGGGCGCCGCCGAGCAGGATGTGCTCGGTCAGCGCCCGATGAACCGGGACGGAAAAGCCCGGCACCTCGCCGCGATGGTCCGCGCCATCCGCCATCAGACAAGCGCTCCGCCGCCGAACGAGAAGAACGACAGGAAGAAGCTCGACGCGGCGAACGCGATCGACAGGCCGAAGACGATCTGGATGAGCTTGCGCGCCCCGCCCGACGTATCGCCGAAGGCGAGCGTCAGGCCGGTGATGATGATAATCATCACGGCGATGATCTTGGCGACCGGCCCCTCGATCGATTCGAGGATCGACTGGAGCGGGGCTTCCCAGGGCATCGAAGAACCCGACGCGTGGGCGGCCGGCGCCAGAGCCAACGAGACGAATGTGACGGATACCGCTGTCGCGATATGGCGGTGGATGCGCAGGGCGTGCTGGATCATGACAGGTCTCCTGTGGGGGGCTGGGTTGCGAGGGTGACGCGGTAGTCGCCGTCGGGGCCGAGACCCTCGATGCGGGCGAGTTCGGCGAGGCGGCGCGATGCGCCACGGCCGGAGAGCACGGCGACCAGATCGATCGTTTCGGCGATGAGGGCGCGCGGGACGGTGACGACGGCTTCCTGGATGAGCTGCTCCATCCGGCGCAGCGCGCCGATGGCGGTGCCCGCGTGGATCGTGCCGACGCCGCCGGGATGGCCCGTGCCCCAGGCCTTCAGGAGGTCGAGCGCCTCAGCTCCGCGCACTTCGCCAATCGGTATGCGATCGGGACGAAGGCGGAGCGAGGAGCGGACAAGGTCGGAGAGCGAAGCGACGCCGTCCTTCGTTCGCATGGCGACTAGGTTCGGCGCGGCGCATTGCAGCTCGCGCGTGTCTTCGATCAGGACGACGCGGTCCGAGGTTTTCGAGACCTCGGCGAGCAACGCATTCGTGAGCGTGGTCTTGCCGGTCGAGGTGCCGCCTGCAACGAGGATGTTTCGACGATCGGCGACAGCCTGGCGCAGCGTCTCGGCTTGGCCTGCGGCCATGATGCTGGCGGCAACGTAGTCGTCGAGCGTGAACACCGCGACCGCGGGCTTGCGGATCGCGAACGCCGGCGCGGACACGACGGGCGGCAACAGCCCCTCGAACCGCTCCCCCGTTTCCGGCAGCTCGGCCGAGACGCGCGGGGCACCGGGATGAACCTCGGCGCCGACATGATGCGCGACCAGGCGAATGATGCGCTCGCCATCGGCCGGCGAGAGGCGTTCACCGGTGTCAGAGAGGCCCTCCGAGAGCCGGTCGACCCAGAGCCGCCCATCGGGGTTGAGCATCACCTCGACGATCGCGGGATCTTCCAGAAAGGTGGCGATCGCCGGCCCCAGGGCCGTGCGCAGCATCCGCGCACCGCGAAGGATCGCCTCCGATTTCTGGTGAGTGGCCGCCACGTCGTCCCCGTTCTCTTGCGGGACCGCGACAGGCGGCCCTGGATCGGGGATGAGTAGAAGAGGCAGAAATCATGGCCTGACAACAACCATCATGTGGCCGTCGTACTGTGGCGTACAAAGACAGGGAAACGGCGGAATGCCCGAATACTTGTGATGCGGAGATCAGTGATTATTCCGCGTCGCGCGCGGGGATGTCTTCCGCAATTTCCTGCCTGAGCTTCGGTCCCTGCGCGAGTCGTCGGCCAAGGGCCGTGACGAAAGCTTCGTAGCGCTCGGCGGCCTTCGCACGCGCCGCGATCTGCGCCGGCTCTGGCAGTGGCGGGTTGGACGTCAGCCAGAAGCGGATAAACACGGCGAGCGTCTCGACCGATATGCCAAGATCGCGCTCCATCCGCGCCATGCGACGATCGAGCTGGTCGAGCCGCTTGGCGGTGGCCGCCTCTTGCCGTTCCGCGGCATCAGGCGACAGGAAGGAGGCGATGCCGGCTTCCGCGACCAGCGACAGGGACAGGTCTCGCCGCGCGGCGTGAGCGGCGAGCGCCTTCATCACATCGGGATCGAGATAGACCGACAGCCGCTGCTTCTTGGGAGGTTTCGTCACGGCCGGCCCCTACAATTCGATCCCGTCACCCGGGTCGAGCGAGGCCTGACGGGCAACCTGGCGCATGGTCTGGTTCATGCGGCCGAGGCGCGCGGCATCCTCCTCCACGTCATCGCGAGGATCGATTTCGAACTCGTTTTCGATGATATCCTTGCGCTCGACGGTCTTCGTTCGGCTCAGTTCCGGCTGGCGACGGCGCTCGGATTCTGTCGGATCATCGTCCGCTGCCTCCTCCTGCGCACCGATCGGCGCGTAGAGATCCGGCGTCGTCGGCAGCGCCAGGTTACTCCAGTCGTCGGCCTGACCTGTTCGCGGCTTTGTCAGAGTCGGCGGGGTCAGGATGCGCTCCTGAAGCCGCCGATCCTCGTAGTATCGGGCCTTCTTCGCCCGGATCGGCGGGATGCCCGCGACCATGACGATCTCATCCGATGGGGGAAGCTGCATGATCTCGCCCGGCGTCAGAAGCTGCCGGGCAGTCTCGGAGCGCGAGACCATCAGATGCCCCAACCACGGCGACAGCCGGTGCCCGGCATAGTTCTTCATCGCCTTCATCTCGGTGGCTGTGCCGAGTGCGTCCGATACCCGCTTGGCGGTGCGTTCGTCGTTGGTGGCAAAGCTCACGCGAACATGGCAGTTGTCGAGAATCGAGTTGTTCGGCCCATAGGCCTTCTCGATCTGGTTCAGCGACTGGGCGATGAGGAAGGCCTTCAGGCCGTAACCCGCCATGAACGCCAGCGCGCTTTCGAAGAAGTCGAGGCGGCCGAGCGCGGGAAATTCGTCGAGCATGAGCAGCAGCCGATGGCGGTTGCCCTTCGCCTGGAGGTCCTCGGTCAAGCGGCGGCCGACCTGATTGAGGATCAGGCGGATGAGCGGCTTGGTGCGGTTGATGTCCGACGGCGGCACCACGAGGTAGAGCGTGGTCGGGTGCTTGCTGCCGACAATGTCCACGATGCGCCAATCGCAGCGCCGGGTGACCTCGGCGACGACCGGGTCTCGATAGAGTCCGAGGAACGACATCGCCGTCGACAGCACGCCGGACCGCTCGTTGTCGGATTTGTTGAGGAGTTCGCGGGCGGCGCTGGCGATCACCGGGTGCGGGCCGGCCTCGCCGAGGTGGGCCGTCTTCATCATCGCCGCGAGGGTCGACTCGATCGGCCGTTTCGGATCGGAGAGGAAGGCGGCGACGCCGGCCAAGGTCTTGTCGGCCTCGGCATAGAGGACGTGCAGGATCGCGCCAACCAAGAGCGCGTGCGACGTCTTCTCCCAGTGATTTCGCTTCTCGAGCGATCCTTCCGGGTCGACGAGAATGTCGGCGATGTTCTGCACGTCGCGGACTTCCCACTCGCCGCGCCGCACCTCGAGCAGCGGGTTGTAGGCCGCCGACTTCGCATTCGTCGGATCGAACAGCAGCACGCGGCCGTGGCGGGATCGAAAGCCTGCCGTCAGCGTCCAGTTCTCCCCCTTGATGTCGTGGACGATGGCGGAGCCCGGCCAGGTCAGCAGCGACGGCACGACGAGGCCGACGCCCTTGCCGGATCGCGTCGGAGCGAAGCACAGCACATGCTCGGGGCCATCGTGGCGGAGATAGTCTTTCTCGTGCTTGCCGAGCACGACGCCGTCGGGTCCGAGCAGCCCCGCTGCCTTCACCTCGTCAGGGCGCGCCCAGCGGGCCGAGCCGTAGGTCTCGACATTCTTGGCCTCGCGCGCTCGCCAGACCGACATGCCGATCGCGACCGCGATGGCGATGAAGCCACCAGAGGCGGCGATGTAAGCGCCCTCGACGAAGATCGGCGGGGCATAGGCATCATAGAAGTACCACCACCAGAAGAAGGCCGGGGGATAGTAGATCGGCCAGCCAGCCAGCTCGAACCACGGCTGCCCAAGCTGGGGCTGGAAGCCGAGCCGGTAGGCCGTCCATTGCGTCGCGGCCCAAGTCGTCATCAGCACGATAAGGCAGACGGTGATAAGCTGGCCCCACAGAATCTTGGTCGCCGACATGGCGGTTACTCCTTTCTTGATTGGGCTACATGCCGAGACCGCGTTTGCGGCCGAAGCTCCAGTCGACGCCGGCGCCGCGTGAGACGCCGGAGACGTGCTGGCCAAGCTGGCGTTCGAGGGATGGCGTCCAGGGCACGAGCTGGAAGCCGAGCCCGTCGTCGATCATGGCGAAGCGGCCGGACGCGAGTGCGAAGCGCTGCCGATAGGTCCCTGCCACATACTCGCCTGTCCCGGCCTTGGTGAAAGGCCGGCCGGTCTCCGCCGCGAGCTTCTCGCCGAGGGCCTCCACCTCGCGCTGGCGCAGTGTGTCGATCAGTCCGGGCGAGAAGCTGACGCCGCGCGTCTGCCGTTCGGCGAGCCCTTGGTTGATGAGATGGTCGGCGCGCCGGTCCATCGCCTGACGCACCTCCGCGCCGAAGCCGCCGCCGCCGAGCGCTAGCGGCTCGCGGGCGATCGCCTGCCGGTCGAGCCAGGTCGCGCCGGTGGCGTTGACTTGGGCGGAGATATCGAGATCCGAGCGCACGGCGAGCGCGACCCGCCTGCGTCCCTGCACATCGTCGAATTTCCGTAGTTCGACGATCGAGCCCGGCGCGCTGTCACCGGCCGCGTCGAGATCGGGCAGTTTGATGTGGTGCGTACGGCCGTCGGTCCCGTCGACCACGGCATAGGCCGTGCCCTTCAGCTCGTCATCGAGGCCGCGATCGACCAGCCGGCCGATGACCGGATCGTCGATGCTCTCGCCGGCGAGCACATAGCTCGCGGCGCCGCGCTCGATGCCGCGTTCGGTCAGGCCGCGGTGGATGCGCTTGATGATGTCGCCGCGCTCGCCGAGCGCGCGCAGCGTCTTCTCGGCATTCTCCGATACGACCCACTGGCCGGGGCCGACCTGATCGGCGAGGCCGAGTGTCTCCAGCTTGCGCAGGCGACCGACCTTCAGCGCGTGGAATTCGTCTGGCTGCCGATCGGGATGTGGGGCGAAGTCGGCGACGCCCGTGCGATAGCTGTCGCGGGCAAGCTGCCGATCTAGGTTGGTCCAGCGTTCGGCATCGACCTGCCGTTCCAGATTGCGATGGATCTCGTGATCGGTGCGCGGCCCCAGCTCCTGCGTGACGAGATCCTGCGCGCGGGCGCGCATGCCTTCCTTGATGTAGTCGCGGGAGATAACGAGGTCCTGGCCGTCGTCCGTGCGCCCGCGCAGGATGATGTGGACGTGCGGATTGTCCGTGTTCCAGTGATCGACACCGACCCAATCGAGCTTGGTGCCGAGGTCGTTTTCCATCTGCCCCATCAGGTCGCGGGCGTAGGTCTTGAGGTCGGACATCTCCGTCGCGTCCTCGGGGGAGACGATGAACCGGAAATGATGCCGGTCGTCCTGGGTCCGCTCGGCGAAGGCCTTGGGATCGGCGTCTTCGGTCTCAGGACCGAACAGCCGGGCCTTCTCCCCATCCCGGGTAACGCCCTCGCGCCGGAGATAGCTGAGGTGCGCGCTGAGCGGCGCGGCGCGAGCGCCATGACGGACGACGCGCGTCTTGATGACAACGTTGCGCGATCGGCTGGTGAGCAATCGGTTCGCCTGCACGGTCGCGCGCTGACCGCGGCCGAACCGGGAGCGATTGCCCTTGCTGATCTGGCCGGAGCGCGAGACGCGTCCACCGGCCCGCTGTGCGGCGGCGAGCGCCTGGGCAATGAAGGGCCGCGCCTGCTGCGCACGGGTCGAACGGATGCGGCCGGGCCGGATGCGGAAATCGTCCTCGCCGCTCATGGTCGAGGCCCCGCACATCGCGCAAACGCGCGATAATCCTTGACGAAATGGCGAATGCGCAGGCTGCGCCGATCAGGCGCACCTCGCGCAAATGCGCCATAAGCCTCTGAAAACACACGACCGCACCAAGCCG
Organism: Rhodopseudomonas sp. BAL398; assembly: GCF_033001325.1. Lineage (NCBI taxonomy): Bacteria > Pseudomonadati > Pseudomonadota > Alphaproteobacteria > Hyphomicrobiales > Nitrobacteraceae > Rhodopseudomonas > Rhodopseudomonas sp. BAL398. The sequence goes on along the minus strand of NZ_CP133112.1, from coordinate 7,872 downwards.
CACATCGCCGGCTTTTATCTCGCCATCGTGCGGTTGTGCTGTCGTCTCCTCCTCTGCGGACCGCTTTCCGTCCGCCAGAGCACGCCACGGCCCGATCAGGTGCGAACGCGGTCATCGCGGACCACCGGAGACGCTTCTTGCAACGAAAAGGCCTTCGGTGCGTGAAGCCGACGGACCTTGATCGCGCTCCGAGATTGCTGCGGTAGCGTCATCGGACGTACTGTCAGATTGCAGCGGCACGGCAGACTTAATGCCGGACGACTGCACGACGAAGAGCGGCGCGCGGGTCCAGGCGAGCGGATCAGCGGCGGCCACCCTGACGGGGCCGCTGAGGTCACCGCCGCCGACAATCGGCGCGAGCGTCGCGACATAGGCGCGCGTTTCGGCCGGCAGCGCGCGGCCAGCGAGATACTCTTCGTAGCGGCCCGGACCGGCATTGTAGGCCGCCAGAAAGCCGGGCGATCCGTAGCGGTCGTGCATCTCGCGCAGATACGCGGCGCCCGCCAGAATATTGTCGCGTGGGTCGTAGGGATTGCCGCCGAGCCGATGCCGGACGCGCAAGTCGGCCCACGTTGTGGGCATGACCTGCATCAGGCCCATCGCGCCGGCCGAAGAGATGGCGCGTACATCGCCTGCGCTCTCGACGCGCATGACGGCCCGAATCCATGCTTCGGGAACGCCGAACCGCTGCGCCGCCTCGGCGATGTAAGCGCCATAGGGATCGCGGGATGACGGCCGCTCGGCCGGCGCCTGCTGCGCGTGTGCAGGGCCTGCGCCCGGCGCGAGAAGGATCAGGCCGGAAAGGAGAAGGAAGGCTGCGCGCCGGAGGGTGATCCTCCCTCCGGCGGCAGGCAGGCTGCGGGCGATGGGCATCGCTCAGTCCCGCTCGCTGCGCTTGGGCGGGCGGTTCCAGTGCAGGCCCCAGGCGGCCTTGTCGTCGGCGGACTGGAAGAGATTGGCGCGGATCGGGTGAGCGAAGGTCGGGTCGTCGAGCTGTAGCGAGACGTAGTCGCCCGCCTTCTCGCCGGTGCGCTTCCAGCCAGCGCCGATCTCCGCGCCGGTCTCGTTGCTCATGGTGTCGAGCACATGGACGCGAAAGTCGGGCGCGTTCTCTGCATCGGACGGCTCGGCTGGAACGATGATGATGTCCTGGTGCAGCGACAGCGTCGTCAGGTGGCCGATGAAGCCATCGTTCTCGCGCATGAATTGACCGATAACGGACATTGGAGGTCTCCTTCAGAGTGCGGTGAAGAGGGGCATGGGAGCGCCGTCACCGCGTCGGCGCGCGCCAGACGAAGCGGCTATCGCCGTCCTCGTCGGTGTAGAGAGGGGTTGCCCGGCCGATCACGGCGGAGGCCGGAAGCGGTCCGAAATAGCGGCCGTCGAGGCTGCCACGGACCTGCCAGTTCATCAGGAACAGCTCGCCATCAGCGACGACGCGGCAGCCCTGCCAGACAGGCAATGGACGCCCGTTGCTGTCGCGGTCGAGCGCCTCACCGAGCTTTATGGCGTCGACGGTGATGTCATGACCGGCCCGGCAGACGCGCTGCCCTGGAAGCGCGGCGACGCGCTTCATCAACGGAACGCCGCGACCGATGTAGCCTCGCTCGACCATGAAGGATGCGAGCGGCTCGGGCGCGCGGATAGCGACCAGATCCGTGAGCTGCGGCGACGGGTCGGGATCGATGGTGTAGAGGCCAATCGGCGTGCTGGCGGAGGCGTTCCAGATGACCTTTGGCACGAAAGTGACGATGGAGATCACGCCCATGACAGACACCGCGCAGGTCGTGGCGATGGCGTAGCCGAGCCGGATCATGCGCCGATCGCCTGACGAAGCAGGAAGGCGCGGTGACGCCGCAGGGTGTAGACGCGCGGTGCTTCGCCGGCAGCGAGGCGGTTGTGGACGTGGCGCCAATGGTCAGGCGCGACGTCCACCGGATCGACGCCGCTCGCCTCGATGCCGTCGATGAGCTGGAGCACCCGCTCGACCTTCGGCCAGCTCTCGGCGCGTAGCAGCACCTCGCCGCCAGGCGTCACGGTCGGTACGGTCTGAAGGGGCTGGCCGGGAGCGCTAGCCCGCACGATGTCGAGCCGGGACAGCACGGTCCCGTGCTCGTTCGAGGCCCACCGCACGAGGCCAAAAACGGCGCCGGGAGGGAAGAAGAGGATACGGCGGCGGCGATCGAGGATCTGCTCGCGCACGTCGCGGCCGAAGCGGATCCAGTGCTCCGTCTGCTTCTCGATCCAGACCAGCTCGACCTGAGTGAGACCGTCGGTCGGCGGCTGGGCGGCAGCACGGCCGGCGCGTGTGGGCGCGGCGATAAGGCCGGTCATGATCCTTCTCCTGACGGCGGCGGGAATTCGCGCTCGAACAGCGCGCGCAGCATGTCGGCGACGGTCTGGCCGCGCTGAAAGGCGGCGATCTTGATACGGCCGCGCATGTCCGCGGTGACGTCGATCGTCAGCCGGGCCGAGAAACTATTGGCAGCCTGGCCAAGCGCGGCGTGGCGGTCGGGCGCCTTGATCCAGTCTTCGGGATCGGCGGGACGTGCCGCAAAGCTGCGCTTCGGGGACCGCTCGCTCATGCGCCGATCCTCGCGACTTCCGCCGCGAGCGCGGCGATCTCGCGTGCGCCAAGGCAATCCTCGTCCTGCTCGGCGGCGAGCCGGCCGGTCTGCAAGACATCGGCGAAGACGATGCGCTGGCCGATCGTGGTCGAAAGCAGGGGCGGGTCGTGATCCGCCAGCGTCTCGGCGGTCTCGCGGGCGAGCACGGTGCGGGCGGCGCAGCGGTTCAGCACGAACCGGGCGGCGAGCTGCGGGCGGTAGATGCGCGCTTCGCCGAGCAGGCCCAGCATCTCTGCGGAAGCCCAGCCGTCGAGCGGCGAAGGCTGCACCGGGATCAGGACAAGGTCGGCGGCGAGCAGCGCCGAGCGCATAAGCCCGGCGACGCGCGGCGGACCGTCGATGACGACATGGTCGGCGTCGCGGGCCAACTCCGGCGCCTCACGGTGGAGCGTATCGCGCGCCAGGCCGACGACACCGAACCGCCGCTCCAACCCCTCACGGCTTCGCTGCTGCGACCAGTCGAGCGCCGAGCCCTGGGGGTCGGCATCGATCAGCGTGACGCGCTTCCCACGGCGCGCCCATTCACCGGCGAGATGCAGGGCTAGCGTCGTCTTGCCGACGCCGCCCTTCTGGTTCAGCAACGCGACGATCATGACGGTCTCCCGGCGATCGGGGACTCGTCCACAGCGGCCGAAAAGTGCGGTCGCGTTAGAAGAATTACGTAGTAATTCTGGTTAGATAAGTTACGGGGCCTGCAAGTTGCTGATTCAGCAGGCAGATTCGGCGATTTCGGTCCCCGATAGCACGAGAGTCCGGTCCCCGATGGCACGATAGTGCCGGTCCCTGATAGCACGAGGTGTTTCACAGCTTATCCACAGGCTGGGGGTTGGCGCGACGACGACGGCGCGGCACGCCCAAGGCGTCCGGATCGGTCGGTGCGAAGGAGAGAATTTCGGGACCGCCGAGGCACTGCTCGATGGTCAGGCGGTAGCCGGGCAACGGCTGGCGACGGACAATGTCGCGCAGGTCGTAGGCAAAATGCTTGAGCGGTGAGAGGCTGCCGGACTTGGCGTGGAGATGCGGGAAGTCGAAGCTCCAGCCGAACTCCTGTTTGCCACCATGCTTGCGCACCAAGCGGTAGAGCCACCGCTCCAATCCGCCGGTCAGATCGAAATAGCTGCGGTCGATGGTGAGGACGAGGGCGTCGTCTAGGACCGCGCCGTAGAACCAGTCGGGGACGATCAGTTCGAGACCGAGCGGGCGGCCGCGATCGTCGGCGCGCTCTTTCCATTCGTTGATCCAGGAGAAGCGATGCAGGCGGCGTTCAGTCGGCTGGCGGATGGAGGTCGCGACGGTCGTGGACTGAAGCCGGTCGAGCGCGGCCTTCAGTCGGTCGTAATCGCGCAGCGAGACACCACGTCCGATGAAGTTGAGGATTTCATAGGGGGTGGTCGCCATCAGTCGCGATGGGCGCAGCCCGACGTCGCGCGCCTCAACGATCTGCGACGCGGCCCAAATCAGCACGTCGGCGTCCCAGATGGTCGCCATGCCGTGTTCGGGGACGGCCTCGACGCGAATTTTGACGGAGCCCGACTTGAAGTCGATCGGGGCCAGGCGTTTGGACTTGGCGAGCGAGAAGAAGGGATAGGCCATGAGATCCTGCGCATCGCGTGGCGCGAGATCGCCGGGCAACGCCCGGAACAGATCGAGCTGCGCGCGTTCGTCGCGATGGTGGTGGCGGGACGACATGGCCGGTCGTCTCAGCGCGGGAAGCGACCGCCAGCGGCCGGAGCGGCCGGCTGACGCTTGGCGGGCAGCACGGTGCCGGCGCGGGGGTCGGAGGTCGAGGTGACGAGGCCCCGGTCTGCCCAGGTCTGGAGATCCTCCACCGCGTAGACGACGCGGCCGCCCAGCTTTCGGTAGGTGGGGCCGGTTCCGTAGGTTCGGTGCTTTTCGAGCGTGCGCTCGGAGAGGCCGAGGAAGCGGGCGGCTTCCTGCGTCCTGAGATAGCGTTGCGGTAAATTGGCGGCTGTTTCGGCCATGATCGCGCCTCCGGGGTCTCGCGGTGGCCGCATCGGATGAGCGGCGGGTTGCGAGCACGGTGGCGGGAAGACGGCGTTCTGGGCAGGAACGAAGTTAAGGTCTTATCGCCGACCCCTTTGCGTCGATCAGCGAGCGCGGCGTGGACGACGCAGGAGCGTGCGGTATCCTCCGCGAACGAATGCCGTGCCATCTCGGACAAGGCGGTTCATGGCCACGCGAAAAGGGCTGTCCACCCATTTTGCGGCGTCATGCGTGTGATTTGGGAAGATCACTTCGGCGATCTCGCGATAGGTCGCCCCCATGCCGCGAGCGTCGACCACACGAAGCATCTGCCGAGCGCGCTGATGGCGCTGCAGTGTCAGCCGAGGGTCGCGCGGCACCCGTTTGCCGGCCATCGCCTTCCAGAAGCGCTCAAGCGTCGTTTTCCGATCTGGCGTCAGGTCATCGAAGATAACGTGGACTCCGAGTGGGCCCCGTGCATCTGGATCGACGAGCATGATGTCGTAGCGTTCGCCGCGCAGTTCGAGCCTGAGAAGATCAGCGCCATGCTGGAGCGTCGCGTGCAAACGCAGCATGTCGGCCGTGATGGAGCGTCCGTCAGGGAGTGGCCCATCGGCGAGGACGATTGCGCCGGGATCGACTTGTGGGGTCCAGAAGATCGGTTGAGACAGGGCGCTGGCGTGTGGATCGGCAGCGAAAATGCAACCCCCAGTGCCGCGCGAAGGCGGCGGCGGCTTCGGGTGAAATCTGTCCAGTGGCCACGAGCTGCGCGTATGAACTCCGGTATTCGGGGTTGCGACGCAGGAACTCCCAGGCAAGGTCGCTGGGCGTGAGCTGGTCTATGTAGTCATAGGCGGCCTCTGACCGCCAATCGCTATCTTCGGACATCCTCCGCAGCCTCCCGTTTGACTTGATGCAACGCGAGTTATGCAGAGGATACGATTCCAAGTTGAACACAGAGCGGGAAGAACTGAGTTGCATCAACGTGATGCTGGATTTGCTTCACTCAGTGTGCGCGGCGGCCGAGGAGCTGGCAGAAGCCGCTTTCAGTCATCCATTTCGCGCGGGCCAGGTGGCTGTTGTAGACTTCGGCGGCGCGATTAGGCTCGCCGTCGGGGTCGAGACCGAAGAGAACCCGCACAACCTCTCGCCAATCAGCGCCATCGGCGTCTGCATCGAGCAGGCGCACGTAGAGCTTGAGGTGGGCCTCGTCATAGGCGGTCAGCGAAGCGCCGCCCGGCGGTTTATCGAGAAAGTTGTCTTTGGTCACAGCGTCCCCCGGTGCAGAGATGTATCCATTCTGGTGGGGTTTGTTAACGCTGATTTTACCGCGTCCGAGGCGCAAGGTCCAAAGACGAGAGACCGTGCGATTGTCACGGCGCGTCGATACTCAGGCCTTGTCCTTACCATGGACCACCATCACTCCCACGCCTTGGTCGGAGTTCAGGAAGACGATCCCGCCACGCTCAAAAGCCCGTCGGACTTCATCGCGCGTGCTCTCATACACCTCGAGACGGTTTGTCGATTCGAGGCGCTTCAGAGCGGTTAGCGATACCCGGGCCTTGTCAGCGAGCGTCTCCTGTGTCCAACCCAGCAACGCGCGTGCGGCCCTCGATTGTCGGGCGGTGATCATGCATGATCACCTCCCACTCGGACCTACTCGCACGCCAGAACTACGACTATTATAGTCGTCCTTGGCGAGAGAAGGAAGCCAAACTACCTCTGTCGCCACAGACACTAGGGCCATTTCTAGAATTTCGGGCCCGACTGATTCGGTCGCATCGCACTGCACCGTTGGCGGCGTGGGGCTTCTCCTGCAGCCCAAGCCTGGTGCGAGTAAGAGTCCCGGCGGGTCGCAGCCACGGGCTAAGGCCCCGGCCTTTTGGCCGGGGCCTTTGTTCGGGCCTTAGTCTCCGCGCCGACCGTTGGGGCGGGACCAGATCAGCGAGAAGGTGTCCGCGTCCTCGTCGTCGAAGAGGTTGGCGTAGATCGGGGCGTTGAAGCTCGGATCGTCGAGCTTGAGGCCCAGATAATCGCGGCCCTCGTTGGAGCGCTTGGACCAGGCAGCACCGATCTCGGCGCGGCCGACGAGAACTCGGTGGCTGGGGGCGTTCTCGCCGTTGGCGCGCTGGTCGGGGACGATGCGCACGCCCTTGGCCTGGACGCTGAGGGTGACGATGTCGCCGGTGAACTCGTTCGAGCCGGTCTTCTTGAAGGTGCCGATGGTCGCCATGGTAAGTCTCCGTTTTCCGTTCCCGAGCCCGCACCATTGCGGCCTCGATGGCGATCGACAGGCCGGAGGCGATCGACGGCGCACCCCGAAGGGGCTGGACAGCTAAGGAGGGCTTTCTTGGTCCGCGCGGAATGACGGCGCAGCCGGCAGGGGAAGAAAGTTTGACGCGGCTGTTGCGTCATAGGCGATCGAGGCGCAGCCGACCTTCGGCCAGATCAGGCCATTGAAGAGGCCGTTTGGAGCGGTCGAGGCACGGTCAGACAACGGAGAAAATGGCGGCCCTCCCGCACCGGCAAAGCCGGCGCCACGGCAGGCTCTAGCAGCTTCGTCTCCTATCGACAGGGCATTGCTCCAGCATCTCCGTCCATCGCCACCGGGATAGCGTCTGCCTTCGGGGCACGAACGGGTGCGCTGCCGGTGTTGCCCCCGAGCGCTCCCACGCGGGTCGCTTTCCGGGACGGTCGTCGATTAGCACCAACCGCTTCATCCGCAACCCAGGAGGCGACGAGGACGTGCTTCGCCTGGTGCTGTTCTGTCCGCCGCAACGACGTCGACGAAGATCATGCTCGAGCGAGATCCCGGCTGGATGGGCCAGGGGTCGCCGCCATTCCAGCGACCCGCACGAAGGCGGTGATCCCGACCGCGGCGGCGCCGATGATCGAGAATGCTATCTGCCACCCCTCGGACGGCATCAGGTGCTTCACGATGCCATGGGTGGCATGGAAACCTGCGACCGCCGCCGGGGCGACGAAGGCGATCGCCACGAGGAGTTTCAGCCACATCGGGCGGACGAAGGCGATTAGAAGGTGCCCGATGGCGAGCGTCATCGCCGCCGCGAGCGCGCCGACGACGACAGCGCCGGCGATGCCGGCGCCGCTCTCGTTGGCCCAGGCGCCCGTCGTCACGCCGACAAAGGCGGGCAGAGCGAAGACGGCAAGCGTGAACACCAGCCAGCAGAGCAGGCCGACGGCGAAGAGGGATGCGAGTATGGCAAGGATGATCATGGCGGTGGTCTCCATCGTTCATGGC